>OY969568.1:4275000-4277331 GCA_963701125.1 uncultured Actinomycetes bacterium | reverse complement strand
CGGCGAGGGCAACGGCGGACGGCGATGTACGGAGCACTGTCCCGAACTGGGAGCGGGCACCCACCACCGGATAAATACGAAAGGCCGCCCCAAAAGGGCGGCCTTTCGTATTTATCCCGGCGGCGACCTACTCTCCCAGGCGCTTGCGCGCCAAGTACCATCGGCGCTGAGGGGCTTAACTGCTCTGTTCGGAATGGGAAGAGGTGTTTCCCCCTCGCTATGACCACCGGAAATTGCGAGCTTCTAAGCGTCGCCGGCGCAGTTGCGCGCACCCTCAAAACTCCATAGCGGTCGCAGTGGTGTTCTCGAAAATCAAGACCTCGGACGATTAGTACGGGTCTGCTGAACGCATTGCTGCGCTTACACATCCCGCCTATCAACCTGGTGGTCTACCAGGATCCTTACTCCCTCGAGGGGATGGGAGAGTTCATCTCGAGGTGGGCTTCCCGCTTAGATGCTTTCAGCGGTTATCCCATCCAGACGTAGCTAACCAGCAGTGCCCTTGGCAGGACAACTGATACACCAGAGGTCTGTTCAACCCGGTCCTCTCGTACTAGGGTCGACTCCTCTCAACTCTCCAACGCGCACAGCAGATAGGGACCGAACTGTCTCACGACGTTCTGAACCCAGCTCGCGTACCGCTTTAATGGGCGAACAGCCCAACCCTTGGGACCTACTCCAGCCCCAGGATGCGACGAGCCGACATCGAGGTGCCAAACCGCTTCGTCGATGTGGACTCTTGGAAGCGATAAGCCTGTTATCCCCGGAGTACCTTTTATCCGTTGAGCGACGGCAATTCCACTCTCTACCGCCGGATCACTAAGACCTACTTTCGTACCTGCTCGACTTGTTGGTCTCGCAGTCAAGCTCCCTTGTACCTTTACACTCTACGCACGATTTCCGACCGTGCTGAGGGAACCTTTGCGCGCCTCCGTTACATTTTAGGAGGCGACCGCCCCAGTCAAACTGCCCACCTGACACTGTTCCCCGCCCGGATCACGGAACGGGGTTAGAAGCCCAGAACACCAAGGGTGGTATCCCAAGGGTGGCTCCCCAAGGACTGGCGTCCCCGCTTCACAGCCTCCCACCTATCCTGGACAAGATGTCCCAGACTCCAATATCAAGCTGCAGTAAAGGTTCACGGGGTCTTTCCGTCTTGCTGCGCGTACTCGGCATCTTCACCGAGACTACAATTTCACCGAGTCCCTCGTTGAGACAGCGCCCAAGTCGTTACGCCATTCGTGCAGGTCGGAACTTACCCGACAAGGAATTTCGCTACCTTAGGACCGTTATAGTTACGGCCGCCGTTTACCGGGGCTTGGATTCAAAGCTTCGCCCTGCAGGCTAACCTCTCCTCGTGACCTTCCGGCACCGGGCAGGCGTCAGCCCCTATACGTCGTCTTTCGACTTAGCAGAGACCTGTGTTTTTGGTAAACAGTCGCTTGGGCCTATTCACTGCGGCCCCCTCGGGCTTTCGGACGCGAAGTCCTACACCCTAACGGGGCGCCCCTTCTCCCGAAGTTACGGGGCAATTTTGCCGAGTTCCTTAACGAGGGTTTTCTCGATCACCTTGGTATTCTCTACCTGCCCACCTGTGTCGGTTTTGGTACGGGCACGCGGGAACCTCCCTAGGGGCTTTTCTTGGGGGCATGGCTTCTAGGGACTTCCGACTGTACGTCACGGCATCCTGTCTCAGCCTTAATGGCCGGTTTTCGCCCGGCCGGCCTACGCAGTTACCCCAGCACAACCAACGGCTGGGATCCCTTATCCTACCCCGTCCTCCCATCGGTCAAACGGCTCCGACGTGGTACGGGAATATCAACCCGTTGTCCATCGCCTACGCCTTTCGGCCTCGGCTTAGGTCCCGACTAACCCTGAGAAGATTAGCTTTACTCAGGAACCCTTGGGCATTCGGCGGAGGGGTTTCATCACCCCTCTTTCGTTACTCATGCCAGCATTCTCACTTCCGATGCCTCCACGGCTCGGTTACCCGGCCGCTTCAGTCGGCATCGGAACGCTCCCCTACCACTCCGGCTAAAAGCCAGAATCCGCAGCTTCGGTACCTGACTTGAGCCCCGTTACATTATCCGCGCGCGAACACTTGACCAGTGAGCTATTACGCACTCTTTCAAGGGTGGCTGCTTCTAAGCCAACCTCCTGGTTGTCTGTGCATCCGCACATCGTTTACCACTTAGCCACGATTTAGGGACCTTAGCTGGCGGTCAGGGCTGTTTCCCTCTCGACCACGAAGCTTATCCCCCGCAGTCTGACTCCCGTGCTCTGGAGTACCGGTATTCGGAGTTTGCCTGATTTCGGTAACCTGGTAGGGCC